>NZ_JADFFM010000003.1 GCF_015221995.1 Mucilaginibacter boryungensis | reverse complement strand
AACAAAAAACCCCTCATCTTATAGATGAAGGGTTTAAGTTTAACGTCGCCTGGACGATAAGATTTGGCACCGACCTACTCTCCCACATTTTACTGCAGTACCATCGGCTCTGGCGGGCTTAACTTCTCTGTTCGGAATGGGAAGAGGTGGACACCGCCGATATAGGCACCTGAATTTTTTTAGTTGATTAGAGGTTAGTGATTAGAGATTAGTTACCTGATCTGTACATCACCTTGCCCTGCTAAAAAACTTGACATATTATTGAAAGAAGTAGTTGATTTAGAGAAAACAACAGCTTTGTGTTGGGTGATCAGAGGGTCGGGATCCGTGACGAATCACTAATCACCTAATCTCTGATCACTTTAATTACCTGCTATGAGAAAGCTTCGGGCTATTAGTATTACTCGGCTTTGATGTCACCACCTTTATACCTGTAACCTATCAACGTAGTAGTCTGCTACGACCCTCAATGGAAGTCTCATCTTGTGGCTAGTTTCGCACTTAGATGCTTTCAGCGCTTATCTATTCCCAACGTAGCTACTCTGCAATACAGCTGGCGCCATAACAGATTCACCAGAGGTTAGTCCAACCCGGTCCTCTCGTACTAAGGTCAGCCCCACTCAAACTTCCAACGCCCACAACAGATAGGGACCGAACTGTCTCGCGACGTTCTGAACCCAGCTCGCGTGCCACTTTAATGAGCGAACAGCTCAACCCTTGGGACCTTCTCCAGCCCCAGGATGTGACGAGCCGACATCGAGGTGCCAAACCTCCCCGTCGATATGAGCTCTTGGGGGAGATCAGCCTGTTATCCCCAGCGTACCTTTTATCCTTTGAGCGATGGCCCTTCCATGCAGAACCACCGGATCACTATATCCGTCTTTCGACCCTGCTCGGCTTGTCTGCCTCACAGTCAAGCAAGCTTATGCTATTGCACTCCGCGTACGGTTACCAAGCGTACTGAGCTTACCTTTGAAAGCCTCCGTTACCTTTTTGGAGGCGACCACCCCAGTCAAACTACCCGCCAAACAATGTCCTCCGCATGACGGAGTTAGACACCAAATACAGAAAGGGTGGTATTTCAACGTTGACTAACCGACTCCTGGCGAAGCCGGATCACAGTCTCCCACCTATCCTACACATCCTGTATCCGATATCAATGTTAAGTTGTAGTGAAGGTGCATGGGGTCTTTCCGTCCCGTTGCGGGTAACCGGCGTCTTCACCGATACCACAATTTCACCGAGCTCATGGCTGAGACAGCGCCCAGATCGTTACACCATTCGTGCAGGTCGGAACTTACCCGACAAGGAATTTCGCTACCTTAGGACCGTTATAGTTACGGCCGCCGTTTACCGGGGCTTCGATTCAATGCGTCGGTTTAACCCTAACATCCCCTCTTAACCTTCCGGCACCGGGCAGGTGTCAGGCCATATACTTCATCTTTCGATTTTGCATAGCCATGTGTTTTTGTTAAACAGTCGCCTGGGCCTTTTCACTGCGGCTGACATTGCTGCCAGCGCCCCTTCTCCCGAAGTTACAGGGCCATTTTGCCGAGTTCCTTAGCCATGATTCACTCGAGCACCTTAGGATTCTCTCCTCGACTACCTGTGTCGGTTTACGGTACGGGGTTTTATAACCTGAAGCTTAGCAGGTTTTCTTGGAAGTCTGATTACCTGAACTATCCCATCCCCCGAAGGTTCCGAGTACTATCGGCTTTCAGCAAAGTCTGCGTACTTAACTACAAACTCTATACCTACGGCCTTTAACGAACTATTCCGTCAGTTCGCGTCAGTTTCACTACTCCGTCACTGCATCGCAGTTATAAAACGTACTGGAATATTAACCAGTTGTCCATCGGCTACGCCCTTCGGCTTCACCTTAGGCCCCGACTAACCCTGATCCGATTAGCGTTGATCAGGAAACCTTAGTCTTTCGGTGGGCGGGTTTCTCTCCCGCCTTATCGTTACTTATGCCTACATTTGCTTTTCTATTCCCTCCACCACCGCTTGTCGCGTGTGGCTTCACCGCAAATAGAATGCTCCCCTACCAGATGCATTACTGCAAATCCATAGCTTCGGTATACTGCTTATGCCCGTTTATTATCCATGCCCGATCGCTCGACTAGTGAGCTGTTACGCACTCTTTAAATGAATGGCTGCTTCCAAGCCAACATCCTAGCTGTCTGTGCAATCGGACCTCGTTAGTTCAACTTAGCAGTAATTTGGGGACCTTAGCTGATGGTCTGGGTTCTTTCCCTCTCGGCCATGGACCTTAGCACCCATAGCCTCACTCCAGCGTATATTATAAAGCATTCGGAGTTTATCTGGATTTGGTAGGATTTGACTCCCCCGCACCCAATTAGTAGCTCTACCTCTTTATAACTTAACCGCCAGGCTGTTCCTAAAAACATTTCGGGGAGTACGAGCTATTTCCCAGTTTGATTAGCCTTTCACCCCTACCCACAGATCATCCGGAAACTTTTCAACGTTTATCGGTTCGGTCCTCCAGTACCTGTTACGGCACCTTCAACCTGTCCATGGGTAGATCACAAGGTTTCGCGTCTACCCCCACTGACTGCACGCCCTATTCAGACTCGCTTTCGCTTCGGCTTCGCGTCTTAAACACTTAACCTTGCCAGTGAGGAGTAACTCGTAGGCTCATTATGCAAAAGGCACGCCGTCACAGATCAAGTCTGCTCCGACCGCTTGTAAGTACACGGTTTCAGGTTCTATTTCACTCCCCTGTTCGGGGTTCTTTTCACCTTTCCCTCACGGTACTGGTTCACTATCGGTCTCTCAGGAGTATTTAGCCTTACCGGATGGTGCCGGCAGATTCCCACAAGGCGTCTCCGACCTCGCGGTACTCAGGATACCACTATGCTGTTATTACTTACCCGTACGCAACTCTCATGCTCTATGGTGGGCCTTCCCATGCCCTTCCGGTTCATTTTAACATCCAATGTTGTGGTCCTACAACCCCCATCATGCCGTAACATAATGGGTTTGGGCTTCTTCCCTTTCGCTCGCCACTACTCAGGAAATCATTATTATTTTCTCTTCCTCTGCTTACTTAGATGTTTCAGTTCAGCAGGTTCGCGCATTTATGCAACTAATCTTCAATTAGTTAGGTTTCCCCATTCGGAAATCTGCGGATCACGTCATATTTGCTAATCCCCGCAGCTTATCGCAGCTTATCACGTCCTTCATCGCCTCTGAGAGCCAAGGCATCCCCCGTGTACCCTTTCTTACTTTCTTCTATACATGTCACGCTTTTGCTCGTGACCGTATGCTTTTTGATAGGATTGCCGTTCTTCTTCAGGTCTTCATGAGTGCCGATCCGGACTTCCTGCTTACGCTATCCGTCTTTTTTCTTTCCTCTTTGTCCCTGAGTCCAAAGCCAACAACCGTCTCTACTGTTGTTTTCTCTTTTTCAATTACTTCTTCCAATATGTCAAAGAACGTTCGTTCACATCTGTAACGCCATCTTTCAATAGCTGTAGTAAACTTGGTGGAGAATAACGGATTCGAACCGTTGACCCCCTGCGTGCAAGGCAGGTGCTCTAGCCAGCTGAGCTAATCCCCCAAGGTAATATCAACCTGTAGTCCCGAGCAGATTTGAACTGCTGACCCCTACATTATCAGTGTAGTGCTCTAACCAAACTGAGCTACGGGACTGTTTTAAGTTTCGCAGTCATGAGTCTTGAGTTCTAAGTCTTAAGTCTTTCGACTTTTAACTTCAGACTTTCGACTGCTACTGCCACTTATGTCCCTGCTTTGTTAGCCGGCACCCTGATGGCTTCATCTTTCCTGGGTTTCCTGCTTATCTATAACTATTACGCTATATATAAGGCTTAATATCATTAAAAGAGAAAAAAAATAAACATGGGCAAAGCAGTCTGTCATATATTACTGTTTGCTTGTGGGAATTGCTCCAGAAAGGAGGTATTCCAGCCGCACCTTCCGGTACGGCTACCTTGTTACGACTTAGCCCCAGTTACCGACTTTACCCTAGGACGCTCCTTGCGGTTACGCACTTCAGGCACTTCCAGCTTCCATGGCTTGACGGGCGGTGTGTACAAGGCCCGGGAACGTATTCACCGCAGCATTGCTGATCTGCGATTACTAGCGAATCCAACTTCACGGGGTCGAGTTGCAGACCCCGATCCGAACTGTGAACGGCTTTTAGAGATTGGCATCCTGTTGCCAGGTAGCAGCCCTCTGTACCGTCCATTGTAGCACGTGTGTAGCCCCGGACGTAAGGGCCATGATGACTTGACGTCGTCCCCTCCTTCCTCTCTACTTGCGTAGGCAGTCTGTTTAGAGTCCCCACCATTATGTGCTGGCAACTAAACATAGGGGTTGCGCTCGTTGCGGGACTTAACCCAACACCTCACGGCACGAGCTGACGACAGCCATGCAGCACCTAGTTTCGTGTCCCGAAGGACTGTGGCGTCTCTGCCACATTCACTAACTTTCAAGCCCGGGTAAGGTTCCTCGCGTATCATCGAATTAAACCACATGCTCCTCCGCTTGTGCGGGCCCCCGTCAATTCCTTTGAGTTTCACCCTTGCGGGCGTACTCCCCAGGTGGAACACTTAACGCTTTCGCTTAGACGCTGACCGTATATCGCCAACATCGAGTGTTCATCGTTTAGGGCGTGGACTACCAGGGTATCTAATCCTGTTTGATCCCCACGCTTTCGTGCCTCAGTGTCAATAAAACCATAGTAAGCTGCCTTCGCAATCGGTGTTCTGTGACATATCTATGCATTTCACCGCTACTTGTCACATTCCGCCTACCTCTAGTTCATTCAAGCCCGGCAGTATCAAAGGCACTGCGATAGTTAAGCTACCGTCTTTCACCCCTGACTTACCAGGCCACCTACGCACCCTTTAAACCCAATAAATCCGGATAACGCTTGGATCCTCCGTATTACCGCGGCTGCTGGCACGGAGTTAGCCGATCCTTATTCTTACAGTACATTCAGCTTCGTTCACGAACGAAGGTTTATTCCCGTATAAAAGCAGTTTACAACCCGTAGGGCCGTCTTCCTGCACGCGGCATGGCTGGTTCAGGCTTCCGCCCATTGACCAATATTCCTTACTGCTGCCTCCCGTAGGAGTCTGGTCCGTGTCTCAGTACCAGTGTGGGGGGTCATCCTCTCAGATCCCCTAAACATCGTAGCCTTGGTGGGCCGTTACCTCACCAACTAGCTAATGTTCCGCATGCCCATCTTTGTCCTATAAATATTTGATTACTGTGTGATGCCACACTATAATGTTATGCGGTCTTAATCTCTCTTTCGAGAGGCTATCCCCCTGACAAAGGTAGGTTACATACGTGTTACGCACCCGTGCGCCACTCTCATTGGGAGCAAGCTCCCAAATCCCGTCCGACTTGCATGTATTAGGCCTGCCGCTAGCGTTCATCCTGAGCCAGGATCAAACTCTCCATTGTAAAATGTTTTGTTTGTATCCAGACCCTATTACTCAAAATAGAAATCTGTATTAAATGATGTTCCGAAGAACATCGTGTATCTATTACAAATCCCCAAGCTTTCCGAGTTAAATTGACAGTTGCTTTGATTGCTCAAAGCCCCGCTTTGCTTCATGATTTATTTTTTTTCTCTTTATGTTTTGAAGAACTTTTGCGCTTTCCCGTCACGGTACCGGCTGTATGTTTCAGGCATCATTGCGATGCTAAACTTTCCTGATGTTGTTAACCGGAAATTGCTCCCGGTTTTTCTTTTTCCTTTTGGGACTGCAAAGGTAGAAACCTTTTTTACATTCTCAAAATTTATTTTCACTTATTTTTTAAGTGATCCCTTTCGTCGTTTCCCAGCGTTTTTCAACACTTTTACTCCTTCGTTTGCGGGTTGCAAAGGT